>NZ_NOXY01000035.1:1959-3401 GCF_002258735.1 Rhodococcus sp. WWJCD1 | reverse complement strand
ACGCGGCGGCCACCGACCTCGACGACGACGGACTGCCGCGGCAGGACCTCGTCCTCGTCGATCGGTTGCCCGGCGGTGAACGGGGGAACCTGGTTGTCCCATTCGGTTTCGATCCACCGGGTGTGCACCGAGAACGAGTCCCCGTCGCCGATGAACGCCGGATCGGAGACCACCGCAGCGTGGAACGGAATCACCGTCGCAAGGCCTTCGACGGTGAACTCCGCGAGCGCCCGACGCGAACGCGCGAGCGCCTCGTCGCGGGTGGCTCCGGTGACGATGAGTTTGGCGAGCATCGAATCGAACTGGCCACCGATCACACTGCCGGATTCGACACCGGAGTCGACGCGCACTCCCGGGCCGGAGGGGGCGGTGAAGGTGGTGACCGGTCCGGGTGCGGGCAGGAACCCGCGGCCGGCGTCTTCGCCGTTGATGCGGAACTCGAACGAATGCCCCCGCGGTTCCGGATCTTCGGAGATCGAGAGTTCTTCGCCGTTGGCGATGCGGAACTGTTGCAGCACCAGGTCGATGCCGGAGGTTTCCTCGGTGACCGGGTGCTCGACCTGCAGGCGGGTGTTGACTTCCAGGAAGGAGACGAGTCCGTCCTGGCCGACGAGGTATTCGACGGTTCCGGCGCCGTAGTAGCCGGCTTCGAGGCAGATGGCTTTGGCGCTGGAGTGGATTTCTTTGCGTTGGGCGTCGGTGAGGAACGGGGCGGGGGCTTCTTCGACGAGTTTCTGGAAGCGGCGTTGCAGGGAGCAGTCGCGGGTGCCGGCGACGATGACGTTGCCGTGTTGGTCGGCGATGACCTGCGCTTCGACGTGGCGTGGTTTGTCGAGGTAGCGTTCGACGAAGCATTCCCCTCGCCCGAACGCGGCGACGGCTTCGCGGGTGGCGGAGTCGAACAGTTCGGGGATTTCCTCGCGGGTGCGGGCCACTTTCATGCCGCGGCCACCGCCACCGAATGCGGCTTTGATCGCGATCGGCAGGCCGTGTTCGTCGACGAACGCCAAAATTTCGTTCGCGTCTTTGACCGGTTCGGAGGTGCCCGGGACCGACGGTGCTTTGGCGCGGGCGGCGATGTGGCGGGCGGTGACCTTGTCGCCGAGGTCGCGGATGGACTGTGGGGAGGGTCCGATCCAGATCAGGCCTGCGTCGAGGACGGCTTGGGCGAAGTCGGCGTTCTCGGAGAGGAATCCGTAGCCGGGGTGGATGGCGTCGGCGCCGGACTTGGCGGCGGCATCCAAAATTTTGTCGATCACCAAATAGGATTCGGCCGAGGACTGCCCGCCGAGGGCGAATGCTTCGTCGGCGAGGCGGACGAACGGGGCATCGGCGTCGGGTTCGGCGTAGACAGCGACACTGGCCAACCCGGCATCAGCAGCCGCCCGGATCACCCGCACCGCGATCTCACCACGATTGGCAACAAGAACCTTGGTGATCTG
>NZ_NOXY01000035.1:0-1613 GCF_002258735.1 Rhodococcus sp. WWJCD1 | reverse complement strand
TGATTCGCTTCGCCGCTCATAGTGGGATGTTTCCGTGCTTCTTCGGCGGCAGGGTGACTTGTTTGCGTTCGAGCAGACGCAGCGCGGTCACGATCTGACCGCGGGTATGACTCGGCGGGATGACGGCATCGAGGTACCCACGCTCGGCAGCGACGTACGGGTTGACCAACGTGTCCTCGTATTCCTGCTGCAACGTCAGCCGCAACGCATCGACGTCCTCACCGTTCTTCGCCGCCTCCAACAACTGCTTGCGGTACACGAACCCGACCGCACCCGAGGCCCCCATCACCGCGATCTGCGCGGTCGGCCACGCCAAATTGACGTCGGCACCCATGTGCTTGGACCCCATCACGTCGTACGCCCCGCCGTACGCCTTGCGGGTGATGACGGTGATCTTCCCGACCGTCGCCTCCCCGTAGGCATACAACAATTTCGCGCCCCGCCGAATGATGCCGTTGTACTCCTGCCCCGTCCCCGGCAAGAACCCCGGCACATCGACCAACGTGATGATCGGAACGTTGAAACAATCACACGTGCGCACGAACCGCGCCGCCTTCTCCGAGGCATCGATGTCCAACGTTCCCGCGAACTGCGTGGGCTGATTGGCCACGATCCCCACACTGCGGCCGTCGATCCGCCCGAACCCGACGATGATGTTGCGGGCCCGCCCCTCCTGGACTTCGAGGAACTCGTCGTCGTCGAGGATGCGGGTGATCACCTCGTGCATGTCGTAGGGGGTGTTCGGTGAATCCGGGATCAGGGTGTCGAGCTCGAGATCCTCCGCGGTCAGCGAGTCCTCGATCGCCCCGGTGATCGGATCCGACGGGACCGTCCGCGGGGCGTCGGCGCGATTGTTGCTCGGCAGGTACGACAGCAGATCCCGCACGTAATCGAGCGCGTCGTGCTCGCCGGAGGCGACGTAGTGCGCGACCCCGGACTTCTCCATGTGCGTCCTCGCGCCACCGAGCTCTTCCATCGTCACGTTCTCACCGGTGACGGTTTTGATGACATCGGGGCCGGTGACGAACATCTGACTGGTGCCGTCGACCATGACCACGAAATCGGTCAGGGCCGGGGAGTAGACGTGACCACCGGCGGCGGGGCCCATGATCAGCGAGATCTGCGGGATCACCCCCGACGCGCGGACGTTGCGGTGAAAGATCTCCCCGTACAACCCGAGGGAGACGACCCCTTCCTGGATGCGGGCACCGGCACCTTCGTTGATCCCCACCAACGGGCGTCCGGTCTTGACCGCCAGGTCCATCACCTTGACGATCTTCTCGCCGTAGATTTCCCCCAACGAGCCACCGAAGACGGTCGCGTCCTGGGAGAACACGCACACATCACGGCCGTCGACGGTGCCGTAGCCGGTGACGACACCGTCACCGAGGGGCCGGTTGTCGCCCAACCCGAAATTCTGGGACCGGTGCCGCGCCAACGCGTCGAGCTCGACGAACGAGCCCTCGTCGAGCAACGCCGTGATCCGCTCCCGCGCGGTCAACTTGCCCTTCGCGTGGACCCGCTCCACCGCCGCCTCACCCGAGGGATGCTCCGCACCCGCGAGACGTTTACGAAGATCGGCCAATTTACCCGCAGTGGTATGGATATCGGGT
>NZ_NOXY01000037.1:0-3457 GCF_002258735.1 Rhodococcus sp. WWJCD1 | reverse complement strand
CTTGGTGTGTGTGTTGTTTGAGAATTGCACAGTGGACGCGAGCATCTTTGTTGTAAGTAATGAAGAGCGTACGGTGGATGCCTTGGCACCAGGAGCCGATGAAGGACGTAGGAGGCTGCGATAAGCCTCGGGGAGCTGTCAACCGAGCTGTGATCCGAGGGTGTCCGAATGGGGAAACCCAGCACGAGTGATGTCGTGTTACCTGCACCTGAATATATAGGGTGTGTGGAGGGAACGTGGGGAAGTGAAACATCTCAGTACCCACAGGAAGAGAAAACAATAGTGATTCCGTGAGTAGTGGCGAGCGAAAGCGGATGAGGCCAAACTTTGTGCGTGTGATACCCGGCAGGGGTTGCGTATGGAGGGTTGTGGGGTTTGCATTGTCGATTCTGCCGGATCGGCCGACAGTGAGAAATTGTGGTGTTAGTCGAAGTGGTCTGGAACGGCCTGTCGTAGAGGGTGAGAGTCCCGTAGACGAAAACATTGCAACTGTCGTTGTGGATACCCAAGTAGCAGCGGGCCCGTGAAATCTGCTGTGAATCTGTCGGGACCACCCGATAAGCCTGAATACTCCCTGGTGACCGATAGCGGACTAGTACCGTGAGGGAAAGGTGAAAAGTACCCCGGGAGGGGAGTGAAATAGTACCTGAAACCGTGCGCTTACAATCCGTCAAAGCTGGTGAACAGTTTACTGTTGCTGGTGATGGCGTGCCTTTTGAAGAATGAGCCTGCGAGTTAGTGGCATGTCGCGAGGTTAACCCGTGTGGGGTAGCCGTAGCGAAAGCGAGTCCGAATAGGGCGTATCCACGTTTGTGGTGTAGTGGCGTGTTCTAGACCCGAAGCGGAGTGATCTACCCATGGCCAGGTTGAAGCGACGGTAAGACGTCGTGGAGGACCGAACCCACTTAGGTTGAAAACTGAGGGGATGAGTTGTGGGTAGGGGTGAAAGGCCAATCAAACTCCGTGATAGCTGGTTCTCCCCGAAATGCATTTAGGTGCAGCGTCACGTGTTTCTCACCGGAGGTAGAGCTACTGGATGGTCTAGGGGGCCTACAAGCTTACCGAAATCAGCCAAACTCCGAATGCCGGTGAGTGAGAGCGTGGCAGTGAGACTGCGGGCGATAAGGTTCGTAGTCGAGAGGGAAACAGCCCAGATCGCCAGCTAAGGTCCCTAAGCGTGTACTAAGTGGAAAAGGATGTGGGGTCGCGAAGACAACCAGGAGGTTGGCTTAGAAGCAGCCACCCTTGAAAGAGTGCGTAATAGCTCACTGGTCAAGTGATCCTGCGCCGACAATGTAGCGGGGCTCAAGTACACCACCGAAGCTGCGGCACTCACACAATAGCCCCATTCAGGTCTGCGGATCTGTGTGCAGGTGTGTGGGTGGGTAGGGGAGCGTCGTGCAGCCATGGAAGCATCGGAGTGATCCAGGTGTGGAGGCTGCGCGAGTGAGAATGCAGGCATGAGTAGCGAAAGACGAGTGAGAAACTCGTCCGCCGAATGACCAAGGGTTCCTGGGCCAGGTTAATCCGCCCAGGGTGAGTCGGGACCTAAGACGAGGCCGACAGGCGTAGCCGATGGACAACGGGTTGATATTCCCGTACCCGTGTAACCGCGCCCATGGTGAATCAGTGACACTAACCACCCTGAATCCACGTTACCGATCTCTTTCGAGAGTGAGGGGTGTGGTGGATGCGTGGGACCTGATCTGGTAGTAGCCAAGCGATGGGGTGACGCAGGAAGGTAGCTGGGCCAGTCAGTGGTTGTACTGGTGTAAGCCTGTAGGGCGAACGGTAGGCAAATCCGCCGTTCATGAAGCCTGAGAGGTGATGCGTAGCCGATTGAGGCGAATTCAGTGATCCTATGCTGCCGAGAAAAGCCTCTAGTGAGTTGTTACACGGCCCGTACCCCAAACCGACACAGGTGGTCAGGTAGAGAATACTAAGGCGATCGAGATAACTATGGTTAAGGAACTCGGCAAAATGCCCCCGTAACTTCGGGAGAAGGGGGGCCCCTGCCGGTGATCACTCTTGCAGTGTGAGCTGGTGTGGGCCGCAGAGACCAGTGAGAAGCGACTGTTTACTAAAAACACAGGTCCGTGCGAAGTCGTAAGACGATGTATACGGACTGACGCCTGCCCGGTGCTGGAAGGTTAAGAGGACCGGTTAGCCAGCAATGGCGAAGCTGAGAATTTAAGCCCCAGTAAACGGCGGTGGTAACTATAACCATCCTAAGGTAGCGAAATTCCTTGTCGGGTAAGTTCCGACCTGCACGAATGGCGTAACGACTTCTCAGCTGTCTCAACCATAGACTCGGCGAAATTGCATTACGAGTAAAGATGCTCGTTACGCGCGGCAGGACGAAAAGACCCCGGGACCTTCACTACAGCTTGGTATTGGTGTTCGGTTCGGTTTGTGTAGGATAGGTGGGAGACTGTGAAGCGGTGACGCCAGTTACTGTGGAGTCGTTGTTGAAATACCACTCTGATCGTATTGGATACCTCAACCTCGGACCATGATCTGGTTCAGGGACAGTGCCTGGTGGGTAGTTTAACTGGGGCGGTTGCCTCCTAAAATGTAACGGAGGCGCCCAAAGGTTCCCTCAGCCTGGTTGGCAATCAGGTGTCGAGTGCAAGTGCACAAGGGAGCTTGACTGTGAGACTGACAAGTCGAGCAGGGACGAAAGTCGGGACTAGTGATCCGGCACCGGCAAGTGGAAGCGGTGTCGCTCAACGGATAAAAGGTACCCCGGGGATAACAGGCTGATCTTCCCCAAGAGTCCATATCGACGGGATGGTTTGGCACCTCGATGTCGGCTCGTCGCATCCTGGGGCTGGAGTAGGTCCCAAGGGTTGGGCTGTTCGCCCATTAAAGCGGCACGCGAGCTGGGTTTAGAACGTCGTGAGACAGTTCGGTCTCTATCCGCCGCGCGCGTAAGAAACTTGAGGAAGGCTGTCCCTAGTACGAGAGGACCGGGACGGACGAACCTCTGGTGTGCCAGTTGTTCCACCAGGAGCACCGCTGGTTGGCTACGTTCGGAAGGGATAACCGCTGAAAGCATCTAAGCGGGAAGCCTGTTCCAAGATGAGGTTTCTCACCCCCTCGAGGGGGTAAGGCCCCCGGCAGACCACCGGGTTGATAGGCCAGAACTGGAAGTACAGCAATGTATGCAGGTGACTGGTACTAATAGGCCGAGGACTTACCACAAAGAAGCTACGCGTCCACTGTGCAATATCTGAAACAACACACGAGTTGTTCAGCAAGCACAACCGAATACACGAATCCGCTGCCCACACACGCGTGTGGGTGACAGGTTCGCTCGTGACACTGTTTCGCAGAGTTACGGCGGCCATAGCGGAGGGGAAACGCCCGGTCCCATTCCGAACCCGGAAGCTAAGCCCTCCAGCGCCGATGGTACTGCACTCGACAGGGTGTGGGAGAGTAGGACACCGCCGAACAC
>NZ_NOXY01000001.1:0-13861 GCF_002258735.1 Rhodococcus sp. WWJCD1 | reverse complement strand
CGGCGTAGACAGCGACACTGGCCAACCCGGCATCAGCAGCCGCCCGGATCACCCGCACCGCGATCTCACCACGATTGGCAACAAGAACCTTGGTGATCTGAGCACTGGCATGGCTGGGCACTGAGCCTCCTACGGATGTATTTTTTTCGTTGCGAACGTCACGTCGGAGTCTAAGCACCGGCCCCGTCGTCGCTGCAATCGGACTGCATCGCCACGCCGAGTGGACAGGGGCTACTGACTGGTAGCGATCCGACCGCTGTCGATGTTGCCGTCATGGAACGGCTCGGGGGCGGTGCCCTGGATTCGTGCGGTACCGGTGTCCGCAACTTCGGTCAGCAGCCTGCGCAGTGCGCCGACGTACTCGTGAACCCGTGCCGTCGCCTGTTCGGTGTTGGGGTACCGAGCGGCGATGTTGATCCCCTGCGGCGTGCGGTTGATCCACACGTACACGTCGTGTTGGTACTGCTTGCTGCGCAGCGCACGGGCATTCCAGTCCGGCCAGTGCTCGGCGGCAGGCGCAAACCGCACGTCCATGAACGAGACGACGAAACGTGGGCGGGCGGAGTATCCGAGAGTGGTGAACACCCGATCGAGAGGAACGCGGGCGATCGGTTTGGTCTTTTTCACCTCCGCCGAGGCGGCTGCGATCACCGAACCGAACGAATCGTCACCGTCGATGTCGAAGGAGATGGGGCACAGTCCGACGAACCATCCCAGCGCGGATGCCCACTGAGGTTCGTCGCGGGTGTGCACCGGAGTAACCGTGCGGAAGCGAGTACCGCCGCCCAGCTCGGCACCGGTGATGGCCAGGACCGCGAGCAGTCCGGCGAACAGGCTGTGTCCTGTCTTACGGCAGGCCGTCGAGAACGAGTCGGCCTGCTCGGCGTCGAGCACCCACGCCGACAGACCGCCTTGCGGCACGTCCTCCGGGCTCGGATCGCCGATGTCGAGCGGAAACGCAGGTAATTCGCCATCGCCGTCGACCAGGAAGTCGCGCCACATTCTCACCGCATCGTGAGAATGCTCGAGTTCGGCGTGACGCTCACGTTCGGAGGAACCGAAATCGAGGTAACTGCCGGCCTCGAACAGAGCGGCAGCCGGGCCACCCAGTGCCTCTCCGTACAGGGCAGCGATCTCGTGCGCGACCAGGACCGTGGACAGACCGTCGATGATCGAATGATCGGCCGCGAAGAACACGGTGATCGGACGCGTGTCGTCGAGCGGTTCGAGAGTGACGAAGGCATACGCGGGCCAGATCAGCGGTGAGGTGAACTCGTCGAACAGATATTGCAGGTGCTCGAAGACCTCACTCGACTGGCTGCACCGCTCCTGCTCCACCTGCCAGATGTCGATGGCTCCCTCGGCGGCGGTCACCCGCGACATCTCGCCCGTCGTCTCGTCGATCGACGCACTCGACCGCATGGCTTCGTGCCGGTCGATCCAGTTGAGAACCGCTTGTCGGAATGCCGGCTTGTTCAGTGGGCCTGCGACCTCGAAGGCCGCACCGAGCCACGATTCTCTTCCGCGACGGGGGCTGCTCAGACTCGTACGAAGGTGCGCCTCGTGGACGTAGGACGTCGGTCGAGTGTCCGGACGCCACCCTGCGGCCTCAGGAGTGCGGGCCTGCGGGCCGACGCTGGGTATCCACTCGGTGAGCGTGCCTGCGGGAACCGCGTAGTCCGCTAACTCCGTGAACTCCATGTCGGCAGCAACCAGCCTTCGTTCGACCACATCAGGGGTGAGGGTGAATAGAGCATCGACGCTCGTACAACGAGTCTACCGATCACGTGATGTATCGATCAAGACGACAGCGACGTGCGCAGTCAGCGCAGGTGCCGCTTGATTCGAGCCAACATCGCTGACATCCCGCGCAGGCGCAACGGGCTGACCGCGTCACTCAGGCCGAGAGCCGAGTAGAAGTCGTCCGGTACATCGAGAATCTGCTGCGCGCTGAGACCGTCGAGTCCCTGAGCGAGGATCGAGGCGAAGCCGCGGGTGGTCGGGGCTTCGGGCGGGGCGCTGAAGTACAGACGAATCCGGGTCGGGTCGCCGGCATCGACCGACAGGAACAGCGGCGACTGGCACTCCGGCACCGGCTCCATCGCATCCTGAGCCAGGTGCTCCGGCAGGGGAGGAAGTTCTCGACTGAACTCCAGCAGCAGCTGTAGTTTGTCCTGTCCCTCCACTGCGGCGAAGTCCTCGACTATCTCGGCGAGTGATTCCGGAAGCGCGCTCATCGAGTGGCCGGTGCCGATCCGGGCTCCTCGCCCTTTGCGATCGGAACTCGAACGGCGTTGCCCCATTCGGTCCACGAGCCGTCGTAGTTGCGGACCGAGTCGTAACCCAGCAGATGGGTCAGAACGAACCAGGTGTGGCTCGACCTCTCACCGATGCGGCAGTACGCGATCACGTCGTCGGTTGCGGAGGTACCGGCGTAGATCTCGTCCAATTCCTTGCGGGAGCGGAAGCGTCCATCCGGTGCGGCCGCCTTGGCCCAGGGAATGCTGACGGCGGTGGGAATGTGACCGCCGCGCAGTGCACCTTCTTCCGGGTAATCGGGCATGTGGGTGCGTTCGCCGGTGTACTCGGCGGGGGAGCGCACGTCGATCAGCGGAACGGTACCGAGTGAGCCGAGCACGTCGGACGCGAACGCGCGAATGGGCGCGTCGTTGCGTTCGATCACGGGGTAGTCCGTTGCCGGGTACTCGGGCACGTCGAGAGTGGTGTCACGGTTCTCGGACAGCCAGGCGTCGCGCCCACCGTCGAGCAAACGCACGTCCTGGTGACCGAACAGCGTGAACACCCACAGCGCGTAGGCGGCCCACCAGTTGCTCTTGTCGCCGTAGACGACAATGGTGTCGTCTCGCGAAATGCCCTTGCGGCTCATCAGTTTCGAGAACTGCTCGCCGTCGATGTAGTCGCGGGTGACCGGGTCGTTGAGGTCCAGATGCCAGTCGATCTTGACCGCACCGGGGATGTGGCCGACGTCGTAGAGCAACACGTCCTCGTCGGATTCGACGACGCGAAGGCCCGGGGTACCGAGATGAGCGGAGAGCCATTCGTTCGATACGAGTCGATCCGGATGCGCATAGTCGGCGTACGTTGCGTTGGAATCGGTTGGTACAGGCACGTATCGGCTCCTACGGAAGATATTCGTCTGGCGGCCCGCCCGGGGGTGAGCGGTCTGCACCATCGATCCTATGCGGTATCACCGCCGAGAGGTGCCAGTGGAGCCTGCGGATCGGAGTGCGGTCAGGTCGTCAGCGCACCGATGTCTGCGTTCGCCGTGCACGCACGCATCAGAGTGGCGAGTTCGTCGACGAACGCGGTCATCACCGCGCGTGCCACTGCGGTATCGGGGAAGCGCGATCGCAATGCCAGACCCGATCGTGTGCGGGAGATCCAGAACTGGGCATCGTCGGACACGGTCGCGTTGCTGATGTGATGTGCATTGGACTCGTCGAACCGTTCGTGTCCCTCGGCTCTGGTGTAGTCGATGTACGACACCATGAACACGTCCTGCCGCGTCAGCGAGAATGCGTCCCCGAGGTTGGCCAGGACCTGCGGGATCGGAACGGTACTGAGCGGGAGAGCCGAGCGAAACGCGCTGTGAGCGGCGCGGATCGTGTCGGGCAGGTCGGCTCGGACGGGCACGGTCATCGGTGCGTTGGTGGTGAACCACCCGAGTGCACGTGAGAACTGCGGACGGTGTCGGGTGTGCAGGGGGAACAGGAACGGCACCTGATCCGGCCCGCCGATGCAGACAACGGCCTGCGCGATCGCCGCGACGACTCCTGCGAACATTCCGGCACCGGATCGGGCGCAGAGGTGCTCGAAGTCGAGAGTCCGTGAGGCGTCGAGCAGTGTGTTCACCGTCGTGGCCTGCACGGCTGTTTCACCCTCTGCCACTCCGAGATCGAACGGGAACCTCGGCGTTGTGCCGCCGCACTCGAGGAGAAAGTTCGACCACGCCGCCATGCGTTCGTCCGCGGGGTTCACGAGTGGCTCGGTGGCTTCGATGCGGCAGTACTCGACGAAACCACCGACGGGAGGTAGATCGACCTTCGGGTTGGAGGGGCAGCGGCGGTAGGCGTCGTACAGGGCGTGGATCTCGTCGACGACGACCGCTATCGACATGGCGTCGACGTTGACGTGGTCGAATGCGCACAACACCGTGGAGGTGTCGGGTCGATCGATTCCGAAACAGGTGTACGACGGGAATCGCCTTGCATCGCAGTGCAGTTCGAGTGAGGTCCGGAGGTGGTCTCGGAGCGTGGGTGTCGAGTGGAAGGCGGATCGGGCGGTGAGTTCCATCTCGATCGCACCCGGCGCGTAGAGCATCCGTTCGATACCTGTTGTCGTGGAAACGAAGGAGCTGCGCAGCGTGTCGTGTCGGTCGATCAGGTACCCGAAGGCCCACCCGAGTGCCGCGACATCGAGGCTGCCCGGCACGTCGAACGCTCCGGCGATCCACACGCGTTCGGCCTCGCCGAGGTCGCCCAGGTGAAACCGCTGGTTGAACGACGGCGGAATCGACGACGGCTCCGGATCGCCGACGACGTGTGCAGAGAATTCGACCAGGGCACCTGCCCGAGGGGCGTACTCAGTGATCGAGGTGACCTGCACCGGCCGGCTCCTGAACGAGATGGTCGAGCGAGAGCGTGTAATCACCTTCGCGTGCAATGGTTTCGAGCACGTTCGCCAAATGCGAGTGATAACGCTGTACCGATGCGGCAGCGGTATCGGTATCGGGGGTCTGCGCTACCAGGTACAGGTGCTCTTCGTCTCGGTTGATCCACATCGATGCGTTCGATGTGGAGCCTTCTCCGGTGAAATGCTTCGCTCGCGTGTCCGCGTCCCGTCCGACTCCAGGAAACCAGCGAAAGTCGATGTAGGAGAGCATGTTCGGGCTGACGGCGAGCTCGCTGCCCAAGGTCCCGTCTGCGGCGAGTGCACCCAGTACGGCGTGCACGGGTGCCTCCGCGATCTGCTTGGCCTGCTCGAAACCCGAGTGAGCCAGTGGCGCGACATCGGAGAATTTTCCGTTGCCCGCCACCTCGAACGCGACCGGCGCGAAATTGACGAACCAACCCTGAGACTGTCCGTAGTCGCCGTGGTGGCGGGTACTCAGCACGGTGATCCCGAAATACTCTGCAGTGCCTGCCAGCTCGAAATCGGTGATCGCGACGGCGGCGAATATGCCGCTGCTCATCCGGGCCCCAGCGGACTTGCATGCGGCGTCGAACGCCGCCGTCGCGCCTGCGTCCAACAGATGGCGTTCGACGATACGGACCGGGGCTCGTTCCCCTGGCGCGAGTCCCAGATCGAGTGGGAATCGTGGCATCAAGCCGTCGTGCCGGGTGAAAATATCTCGCCAGGCGGAGATTTCGGGGGAGTCGGGCCCGTATGTCGCGGCTCGCGCTCGCTCCTCTGCTGCGTAGGCGAGGTGGCTGCCTGCGTCTGCCGGCTTCGGTGCCGGGTCGCCGATCTCGAGCGCGTACAGATCGGCGAGTTCGCTGATGACCAACGCCTGCGAACCGCCATCGGTGAACGCGTGGTCCGCGCCGTAGTACAAGGTGAAGCTCCCCGGCCTCGACACGACGCCGAGGACGAATCCGGGCCAGACATCTGCAGTTGCCTCGGCCCCGAAGCGCTGCCGCACATAGCGTTGGAACTCATCGTCGTCCGTCGACTCGCCGGCGTCCAGGACCTCGAATTCGGCGACCTCGGGTTCCGCGAGGTGGCGTACGACACCGGTGCTCTCCACCTCGAACCAGCAGCGAAGGCCCTCGTGCCGCAGAACGTAGGTCGCAAGGGCTCGGCTCATCGCAGCGGTGTCCACGTCGCCGTCGATCTCGGTGGCCACCCCGGTGTACGCGGTATGAACATCACTGCGCTGCCGCGCTGCCCATGCCGCCTTCAGATGGTCTTCCTGCAGGAACGAGGGCGGAGTCGCATCGACCGGTGCCGTTGCGGCTCTCGCCTGGGCAGCCGGTGTCGGATGCCACTCGAGCAGACGGCCCGGCGCAGGATTCCAGCTGCCCATGGCGGTGATGATCATCGTTGCTTCGTCCTTTGCGATACGAGCCGCGGGCCGGTCGAGTGTCTCACTCCGCGGCGACGGTCACCGACTGCGAGACCGACGTGAGCACCGTATCGGTACCGGCGTCGGAATCGATCACCGCAGTCAATACCGCCACGAACTCGGTGATGAAGCGATGAACATTGGTGGACGCAACATCCGAGCTGGGGAACCGCGCCGAGATGTTCAGTCCTTCGAGCGTCCGGTTGACCCAGAAGTAGACCTCGTCGTCCGCGTGGCAGTTGCTCCGCAAGGCGCGACCCTTGCGAGCCTGCCACTGGGCAGCGTCCGGAAGAAACCTCAGGTCGATGTACGAGACGACGAATCGGGGGATCTCCGTCGACTCGAGAATCTGGGCGATCTTGGAGTAAGGCATGCGTGCGAGCCCCTTGTTCGCCGAGCCCGCCGCTGCCGCGGCCTCGAGCGCCTCGCCGAAGGTGCGCGCGCTGTCGAGTTGGATCTCCATCGGCAGGATCCCGACGTACCAGCCGACCGACGCCGCCCATTTCTGCTCGTCTCGCGTGTGCATCGGCATCACGGTGCGCAGCGACGTGCGGCCGGACAGGCGCGCGTTCGTCAACGCCAGGGCCGCGAGTATCCCGGCCTGCATGTTGTACCCGGCGGCGCGGCACGCGGCATTCACGGCGTCCGACTGATCCGCGGTCAGCAGCCACGAAGAGATGCTGCTCTGAGCGGCAGGACCGTCGGTCGTGGACGCCCGTTCGACCGCCACGGGAAGCGGGAAGCCTGGAAAGCGTCCGTTTTCCACGGCCAGGAAGTCCTGCCACGTGCGGACGGCACTGTGGTCCCTGGTCAGGCTGTCGCCCAGCTCGCGCTCGGACTGACTGAAGTCCACATAACTGCCCACCTCGGGCAGTTCCGGATCGGTGCCCTCCAGCGCCTGCGCGTACAGCCGGTCGATCTCGTTGATGGCGTAGATCTGGCTGTAGGCATCCATCACCGAGTGGTCCGCAGCAAATGCGAGCAGGAACGACTCCCCGGGCCCGTTCGAGAGAGCACGCGAAGCATCGTCGGGTTCGATCGTCGCCAGTACGAAGTGCGGCCATGCCGTCGGCGATACCGTCTCGCCGAACCAGGAGTGCAGATGGCTGAAGACCTGTGTTTCGGTTCGTGGCTCGGTGTGCGCTCGATCGATGACCCGCACAGCATCCGTCGGCGCGGTGTAGCGCTGCCACGATCCGGACTCCTCGTCACGACTGACCTTGGTCCGGAAGGCCTCGTGTCGTCCCATGTACGCAACGATGGTCGCTCGCACTGCTTCGACGTCGTAGCGGCGATGAATCTCGAACACGGTCCCGATCCACGATCCCGGTGCGCTGCGCTCGCAATGGTCTTGATGAGTGAACGACAGCCCACGGGAATCCGGTGCCCAACGATCGTCGTCGACGCGTGGGACCCACTCGGTCAGTCGTCCGGCGGGAAGCGGGTAGTCGGCGAGTTCGGTGTATTCCATGTGAGTCCTCTTCCATTCCGGGCCCGGCCAGCGGTGTTCGGCGTCAGTTCGGTATCAGCAAGGCTTCGATTACGGTCGAGCCGAGTATGTAAAGCAAGGTGTCGTGTGACCGTGTATTCGACTCGTCGTTTATCGGATTGCTGCTTTCCGCATTGAAAGAACAACGTCATTGCTGTCGATCCGAAGTGAGTCAAGAAGTCACGATAGGGGCTACGTGGAACTATTTCGCGACGCGTAGAAGTAATACTTCTCACTACCGAAGCTCTTGACCGCCGGTCGTCGCTCACCTGCGGTGGTTGTGCTCGGTTGTCGTATCGTACGACCTATTCACTGTATTTGCACTTCGCCATGATGACGAGTCACAATAACCGCCCGATCGGTATTGATTTCCGGGTGACACGCGACCCGCGCCACCTCAGAGCGCGAACATGGCGCGAGACACAGCGCGGCGATTGTCGACGGATCCATTGCCGAATGCGAATGCATTTCGCGGGCGAATTCACACCGCTACTTCGATGCGTGGATGTAGTAGGTTCGGCGCGTGACTCGAATTGGATTTGCCGATCACCTATTCTTGCGAATGCACCACGGCATCGGATATCCCGTCTATAACCAGTTTCTTTGGTGGTTCGACGAATCGGTCCGGCGGGAAGACCTGGAAAAACTACGCGACAACCTGTCCGACGGTTTGCTTGCGCGTCGCGTGTGTACGCCTTCGGTGCCCACTGCTCGTGAACGTTGGGTGAACTCCTCTGTTTCTCACGCACTCGATTTTCATCCCGAGTCCATCGAGTCGACGGAGGTGCTGGCTTGGGCAGACGGCCGCCTCGGTTCGGATATCGACCCCGAGACAGGCCTCGGCTGGCGGCTGGCGGCTGCCCCGCTTGCGAAGGGTGGGACGGTTCTGTCGTTGACTGCCTCGCACATGGTCGCCGACGGCGGTGCATTGGTCGCCGCGTTCCGGTCTGCAAATTCCCGTTCCGCGAACGTCCGGGGCGAGCACCCGCAGCTGGCTCCACCCGAGCGCGGACTGGCAGCGATCGGCGCGGACGTGAAGGACGCGGTGGAGCAACTTCGGTCCGCCGCCGGCTGGCTGCTGAACTCCGCGGTATCAGCCCTACCGATCCCCACCCGATCCGTTCCGGCACCGGCATCCCCCCGGGTGAGACCGAGGCGCTCCGAAGTTGCGACCGAGCCGGCCGCGGACTCGGCGTGGACATCGCCTCACGTGGTTGCCGAGGTGGACGCCGCGACGTGGAATGCGGTGGCAAAAAGATGGGGCGGCACGTCGAACTCGCTGTTCATTGCGGTTCTGACGGCCGCGTCCGGGAACGCCGGACGCGCCTCGGTCGGAGACACCGTGCAGTGGTCACTTCCCGTCAGCGATCGCGCCGCCGACGATATCCGTTCCAACGCAACCAAGATCGTCAAGATCGAGGTCCCTGTCACCGACGCCACCGCTCTCGACCTGTCGCGCATCCGGTCGATCAGCAAAACGGCGTTCACCGCGTTCGCCGCGACGCAGGCGGCCGGTCAGGCTCCTGCCGGAATCTCGCAGGCTCTCGTTCAGATGCTGCCCGACGCCGTGGTTGCGCGCGTTCCGCAGCCTCGGGACGGTGCCGAAGGGTTGGCGTCCAACCTGGGTGTGTTGCCCGACGACTTCAGCACGGTGGCAGGTGTTCGTGCTCGTGCGGTGTCCGGCAGAGCGACTTTCTTCGGTGCCGACGCGGAGTTCGCTCGATCGCTGGACGGTGGACTCACGGCCTGGGTGTGCGAGACGGACGCCACCGTCACCCTGACCGTTCACGCCATGGACCCGGATCGATTCCCCGATGACCGAGCGCTGACCGACCACGTGGCCGATGCGTTGACTCGATGGGGATTGTCCGCGCACTTCTGGTGAGTGCGTCAGTGATCGCGCGCAGTGGCCTCGGCGATGTCGGCCGCGGCCGCCACGGCTGCTTCGGTCGGTGCCACGGTATCTGCGAGCTCCCGTGCCGCATTCCTGGCCGCATCGGTGGTGATGTCGGTAATTCTTTGTAGCAGAACGGGTTCGGACAACGTCGAGAACTTCGTACTGGCCCCGGCCCCGATTCGGCGAAGCGCAGCTCCCCAGAACGGCTGGTCGGCGCTGAACCAGCACACGAGCGTCGGCAGGCCTGCGCGCGCGCTCGCGGCCGTCGTGCCTGCGCCACCATGGTGAACGGCTGCACGACACCGCGGAAACACGCTCGCATGATCGACCGATTCGACGATCATGATGTTCGGATTCGCCCGAGCCGCAATCGATTCGGCACCGGTGAGATCGCTCCAGCCGGCACAGATCAAGGCCCGCAGACCCAGCTGTCCGGTCACGTTGTCGATCATGCGCAACAGTGCTGCGGGGTCGGGAACCGGCATGCTGCCGAATCCGAAGTACACCGGCGCGGGACCCGCTTGCAGCCATCGCTCGAGTGCGGGATCGGTCTCCTGCCGCCCGGTGCTCAGCCCGAGAAATCCGACGAACGGACGCAGTGGCCCCCACTGCTCGGCCAGCCCGGGAAAGAGTGCCGACTCGTACGCCTGAATCTCGACGCCGCCGTACCGCTCGGATCGTCTGGGTAACGAATCGCGGGTGGTTGCCAATCCCAGGTTTATTCTCTGGGTGTTCTCGCGAGTCTTCATCGACTTCCACCGCAGCGCCTCGGCCAGCGCCCACATCGATCGGTTGACAGTGGGCGGCAGGGTGACCCCCGGAATCACCGGGACCACTCCGTTACGTCGGAGCGGGCAATAGTGCAGAGCCACAAAGGCATTGCCGGTCGCCTCTGCCATGTTGAAGGCCATTTCCTGCCCCAGTGAGCCGGTGACGATCGCGTCGCTGCCCTCCGCCATCTGTGCGAGCTCGGCCGTCATCTGGTCCCAACCGTGATTGGCCAACTCGGCCAGTGCCGTCATTCGGGTCCGTGGGTTCGACGACTTGATTCGCACCCGAATGAGCTCCGACTCCAACAGGCGATGGGTGTCCGGGCCGAACGAGACCACGTGCACACGTTCGGACCCAGCCGTATTCGAGCGCGCGAAGTCCAGCAGATTGGGGGGTGCGCCGAGCACCACTTCGTGCCCGCGATGCGCAAGTTCCACACCGAGCGCCACACCGGGTGTCACGTCACCGCGGCTCCCGTTGAAGGGCATCACGAACTTCATACGGTCCTTCGCAGCACGTCGACTTCGGATCGGAGACAACCTATCAGTACCGTCTGCTTCGATTCGATACGGAAAACATATGGCGGGAAACACAATTGCGGCCCACCTGCGTGCGTACGCCCACAGCGATAGGCTCTCGTGGTGGAACGACTGACGTACGACGACGACCTCTTCCTCCGCATGGAATGCGTTCTCGGGGTACCCGTGGTCAACCAGATCGTCTGGCGATTCGACCGCCCGGTCTCGGTCGACGCACTCGAAGCGATGTGGCACCTGCTCGCCGCCGGCCCTATCGATCGATCCGTTCGGCGGGCACGAGTCCCGGGAGCGCGTGACAGTTGGACCGCGGCCCGCAGACCTGCCGATCCCATCGTCGTCGCATCACCGATCGACCGTGCGGCAGTCGACCGGTGGATCGAGGACGAGGCCGCCGTGAGGTTGGACCCGATCGAGGGACCGGCGTGGCGGTTGTCCGCCACAGCGGTCGAAGGTGGCGGCACGATCGTGTCGTTGGTGGGCTCCCACGTCGTCGGCGACGGAGGTGCTCTGACTTCGGCCGCCGCGTCCGCGCTGTCCGGACGTGCGGTTCCCGACGATTTCGAGCGAGTCGGACTCGACGATTCCGACTCCGTGTCGGCTCGCTCCGGTGCCGACATCGTCGACGGTGTCGGACGGATCGGTGCGGCGCTCTCGGGTGCGGCACGAGCTCTCGGCGGTGCCGCGTTCGAGGCGGTGCGAGCACGGACCACGGGCTCCGGCTCGGCATCGACCGACTCTGCCTCCACGGACCGCCCGCGCGTGAGGGTGGCACCTGCGGAGGGCGCGTGGGTGCCGAGCACCGTTGTCGTCGACTGCATGTCCGCGGACTGGTCTGCTGCCGCAGCGAGCAAAGGTGGCAGCTCCAACAGTCTGCTGGTTGCTGTAGTACTCGGCATCTTGACCCGCAGTGGACGAATCACCACGGAGGAGCGGGTTCGCGTCGCTCTCCCGGTCAGCACCAGGAGGGCGGGAGATCGGCGAGCCAACGCCACATCGGGCGTCTCGATCCATGTCGACGCGGGAGGGGCGTACCGCGACGATCTCGGGCCGATTCGCGCATCGAGCAAACAGGCATTCCGGGCCCAGGCCGACCGAACTGTCACGACGACCTTCGAGCTGCTCAAGCCCCTGATGCAACTGCTGCCCGACGCGGTCGTGGCCAAACTTGCCGCATCGGGATCGGCACCGCTGTGTCTGTGCTCGAATCTCGGCAGCCGAGGCGTCGCGCTGCGCACCATCGGGGGAGTCGACGCCACCGCGGTGGCAATGAGGTCGATCACACAGAACACGGATGTGGCGCTGCTCCGGCGCACCGGAGGCGGCGTCAGTGCGTGGTGGAACGAATCGGGCGACCGCGCGACTCTGTGCGTGACCGGGCTCGATCCGGACAGATTCCCCAGCAAGGAACACCTGCGTGGGCTCGTCGAGGCGGAATACGACAGTTGGGGTCTGACGCCCGAATTCTGGTGACCTCGAGACACATCACAAATGTGGGGGCACACGGATTTTCGACCGGATCCCCGATGCCGCTATGCTTGCCGACTGTTCGAGTGTTCGAGCAGGTGTGAGAAAGGGGAGCGATCCATGGCAGTGGTCGTGTTGTTCGGGTCCGAGACCGGTACGGCCGAGGAGGTCGCCGACAAGATTGCGGACGTTCTGAGCGATCATGACGCCGAGGTACGCGACATGCTCGAGTACGAGGTGTCGGACATCGACACGGACGACGTCCACGTGATCATCTGCTCCACCTACGGCGACGGCGAGCTCCCCACCGGTGCAGAGCCGTTCTTCGATGCACTCGTCGAAGATGCTCCGGACCTCGCGGGGCTTCAGTTCGCAGTGTTCGGGCTGGGCGACCGGGTCTACGAGGACACGTTCAACCGCGGCGGTGAGATCATTGCAGAGAAGCTCACCGAACTCGGTGGAAAGCAGATCGGCAGCCACGCTCGGCACGACAGCTCGTCCAACATCAAGCCCAAGACCATGGCCGAGGAGTGGGCTCGCGAACTGATCGACCTGCTGCCCTGACACCGACACGGCTAGGACGAGGCTCGACCCCACAGCTCGGCCAAGGACGTCCCCACCCGGTTCAACAGGGTTCGCACCAGCGGTAGGCCTATCCCGATCACGGAGGACGGGTCGCCCTCGATGCGGTCCACGAACCAACCGCCGAGCCCGTCCAGCGTGAAGGCCCCAGCAACCAGAAGCGGCTCACCGGACGCGAGGTAGGCCTCGAGGTCCACCGACGACGGCGTCGCGAAATGCACGACGGTCGAACTATGCGCTGCAGCCTGCGCCACGACTACGCCGGCCGTCACTCGAAGCACCGCATGGCCGGTCAGCAGCTCACCGCTGTTCCCCGCCATCGATTGCCATCGTTCCCGCGCCACCTCCACCGAATGCGGCTTACCGTGTAGCTCGCCGCCGATCGACAGCATCGAATCGCAGCCCACGATCACCAGATCGTCTGTCGAGTCCGTGAATGTCTCGGCCACTGCGGCTGCCTTGGCTCTGGCCAACTCGGTCACCACTGTTTCCGGAGACGCAGAGGGCCCGAGAGCCTCGGCGAGCGCATCCTCGTCCACACCCGATACCTGGACGATCGGTTCGACGCCGGCTCCGCGCAGCACCGACAGGCGGGCAGGGGAAGCCGACGCCAGGACCAGACGTATCGGACGCCGATCGTCCTCCGCGGGTGGCACAGTCACCGCGAGTAGCGACCCGAGGCTGCGTACGAGTACGCCGACTGAGGCGCGAAACCTCGGTGAAGGAGCGTCGGTGATCCCCACAGCTCCAGAGGCCGAGAGTCGCCCACCGATGCAGGTCCACCCTGGGCAGCCGTCAGAACAGCCACCAGCGCGGCGAGTTCCTCGTCGCTCGGATTGCCCTTCACCACGCGAACTTCCGGAGACGTGGCGGAGGCATCCTCCGCCACCACGACCTCGCCGCTCGTTGCGTCATCATTCGCGCTCGTTGCGTCATGATTCGCTTCGCCGCTCATAGTGGGATGTTTCCGTGCTTCTTCGGCGGCAGGGTGACTTGTTTGCGTTCGAGCAGACGCAGCGCGGTCACGATCTGAC
>NZ_NOXY01000013.1:0-24281 GCF_002258735.1 Rhodococcus sp. WWJCD1 | reverse complement strand
CGGCGACACCTTGTTCTCCGGCGGTCCGGGAGCCACCGGACGATCGTTCTCGGATTTCCCGACCATCATCGGGTCGATCCGCGACCGATTGTTCGCGCTGCCCGCCGACACCCGAGTCAACACCGGACACGGTGACGGAACCCGTATCGGCGACGAGGCACCACACCTCGAGGAATGGATCGCCCGCGGCAGCTGAGTGCGCTGATATATCAAAGTCGGCAGTTCCTACTCATTGGTAGTGCAGACTCGGCGCTGCGCACAGCCCAGACGGCCACTGTGCGCACCGCCGGGCCGGTGCCACCTCGCACCGGACGAACAGGTCCTTGCACGCGCTAACCACGTGTTCAGCTGGCAGAACGTGCGGTTTGTCCGAATCGAGTTACATCATGTTTCGCAGGGGTGAAAAGTGCCGTCTCCTATTGACACGATCTTGTGTCGATGTTCACACTGTTGTTGCGGGAAGTAAGACGTGTTCCGCATAGCGATACAGAAAGGATCCGAATGCTCAAGGTGTGTCCCCTGGCCGACCTCCCGGGCGGCGAAGCTCTGCGCGTCGACACGACCCCTCCTGTGGCGGTGTTCCACACCGAGGACGGCGAGCTGTTCGCGATCGACGACACCTGTACGCATCAGGACGCGTCTCTCGCGGACGGATGGCTGGAAGGGTGTGCGGTCGAATGTCCGCTGCACGCGTCCACATTCGACCTGCGCACCGGTGCCGTCGACGCTCCCCCCGCGAAGTTGCCGGTTCGTACTCACACCGTTGTCGTCGACGACGGCGTGATCTACATCGAGCTGAGCACCGCGACCCCCAATCTTCCGCCCGACGTTCGCAGCCGGCTGGCCGCCGAGGGACATTCATGAAGAGCGTCACCATCGTCGGAGCCTCCCTGGCCGGCCTGTGCTCTGCACGTGCCCTGCGGGCGGCCGGGTTCGACGGCTCGGTCACCATCGTCGGTGCCGAGAGCCACCGACCGTACGACCGCCCTCCCCTGTCGAAGGAGTACCTCGCCGGCGACGTGGACGCGAGCACTCTCGCCCTCGAGCCCGAAGACGAAGACCTCGACGCCACCTGGATTCTGGGGCGTACCGCCACCGCACTCGATCCATCGCGTCGCACCGTCACCCTCGACAACGGCACGGAGCTGACCTCCGATGGCGTCGTCCTGGCCACCGGCTCGCGCGCGCGATCGCTTCCCGGTACCGATCACCTCGCCGGTGTGCACGTGTTGCGTACGATCGACGACGCCGACCGCCTGCGCGCAGAACTCGCGCCCGGCGCGCGTCTGGTCGTCATCGGCGCAGGCTTCATCGGAGCCGAAGTAGCCTCCACCGCAAGGAAACTGGGCCTCGACGTCACCGTCGTCGAAGCCGCCCCGGCACCACTCGCCGGACCACTCGGCGCGCGACTGGGTAGCGCGGTGGGCAATCTGCACCGCGACAACGGCACGACGTTGATCTGCGGAATCGCCGTCGACGGACTGACCGGCACGGACCGAGTGACGGGCGTTCGGCTCGCGGACGGTCGCCTTCTCCACGCCGACGTCGTGGTCGTCGGCATCGGCGGCATTCCGAACATCGATTGGCTCGGCACCAGCGGACTCGCACTCGGCAACGGAATCCTGTGTGACGGTGGCGGCGCGACCGCAGTGCCCGGAGTGGTCGCCGTCGGCGACTGCGCCGCATGGCTCGACTCGACCGGTGCCCATCGGCGCGTCGAGCACTGGGCCGGGGCGTCCGAACGACCCACCGTTGCAGTGGCCACTCTGCTCTCGGGTAGCTACGGCGGCCAACACGTCAAACCTCCGTATTTCTGGTCCGACCAGTACGGGTCACGTATTCAGTTCGCCGGCAGCGCCGGACCGGACAGTGAATGCACCATCGAAGAGGGCTCACCCGAGCTCGGGAGCTTCCTCGCCGTCTACCGCTCCGACGGACTTCCGGTCGGCGTACTCGGTGTCAATCAGGTTCGTCTGTTCACCCGCTGGCGCCGTCAGCTCTCGGCTCCCGCTCGCGCGGTCTGACCACACCCCGGCTGCTGTTCCACTCGTCGTATTCTACTATCCCAGTTGACGTCTCGTCACCGATCCACAAGATCGGCCACGTACGGAGGACCCCTTGACCACCATTCCCGACACCACGCCGCCCGCCACCTCCCTTCCCCTGCCCGAGAGTCTGATCTCCACCCTCCCCGGTCGCTACTACACCGATCCGGCCATCTTCGAGCTCGAGCAGGAGAAGATCTTCGAGGAGCTGTGGATCTGCGCGGTCCGTGCCGCGGATCTGGACAAGCCCGGTGCCTTCCGTACCGTGCAGATCGGCCGCGAGAGCGTGATCGTGACGCGCACCCGGACGGGGGCCATCAAGGCCTACCTCAACGTCTGCGCGCACCGCGGTGCACGAATCTGCATGGAGGACAAGGGCGAAGTCAAGCGATCCTTCCAGTGTCCGTACCACGCCTGGACGTACGACCTCGACGGAAAGCTCATCGCAGCACCGAATCTCACCAAGATGCCCGATATCGACCGGGTTCGCTACGGCCTGTCGTCGGTGTCCGTCGAGGAATGGCTCGGATACGTGTGGGTCAACCTCAGCGACAACCCGGCGTCCTTCGACACCACTGTGGTGCAGGACATCCGCGATCGACTCGGTGACGTCGAGTCGATCGATCGCTACAAGATCGAGGACCTGGGCCTCGGCAGGCGCGTGAGCTACGACGTCAAGGCCAACTGGAAACTCATCATCGAGAACTTCATGGAGTGCTACCACTGCGCTACCATCCACCCCGAGCTGACCGAGGTGCTACCGGAATTCGCCGACGGATACGCCGCCCAGTACTACGTGGGCCACGGAGCCGAATTCGGGGAATCGGTCAAGGGATTCACGCTCGACGGTTCGGAGGGACACGACTCCATCCCCGGAATCGCACCCGAACAGGACAGGCGCTACTACGCCATCACCGTCAGGCCGCAGGTGTTCGTCAACCTCGTCCCGGATCACGTGATCATCCACCGGATGTATCCGCTCGCCGCCGATCGCACTCTGGTGGAATGCGATTGGCTGTACCTACCAGGCGTCGTTGCCTCGGGACGGGATCTGCAGAAATCGGTGGAGTTGTTCCACCGCGTCAATCTGCAGGATTTCGAGGCGTGCGAACGCTGCCAGCCCGCCATGAGCTCCCGCAAGTACCGAGACGGCGGAGTGCTGGTGGGCAGCGAACACCACATCGGTATCTTCCACGACTGGTTGAAGAACCGCATCGAGGCCTGACCGACCCTGCCCCGCGCTCGGTGCCGATAGGATCGGTGACCATGAGTGTCGAGGTTGCGTCACCGGGCACCCCCGGATCGTCGGGGGTGCCCGGCGAACCGGGGGCGACCATGGCGGACGCGGCCTACGCGGCTATTCGCGACAAGCTGATCATGCTGGCGATCAAGCCAGGTGAAGCCGTCGTCGAGTCGGCGTTGTCCGTCGAGCTGGGCGTCGGCCGTACACCGGTGCGGGAAGCTCTGAAACGGCTCGAGTACGAGCGCCTGGTGATCTCACATGCCCGCCGTGGCACCTTCGCAACCTCCATCGACGTCGCCGATCTGGGCGACATCTCCGAGATTCGCCAGCGCCTCGAACCCCTGGCGGCAGCGAAGGCGGCCACCGCGTCCACTGCGACCCAACGTCAAGTTCTGTTGGGCATGGCCGATCGCACCGAGAAGTTCGAGGCCGCGCCGCCGAGCCAACACGACCTGATCAAATGGGACGCAGAGGTACACCGCACCGTGTACCGGCTGGCGGCGAACCCGGTTCTCGAAGACGCCTTGATTCGCTACAACAATCTGGCCACGCGAATCTTCTGGTTGTTCATGGATCGACTGCCGCCGCTCGCCGATCATGTGGGTACCCACACCACGCTGCTCCGGGCGATCGCGGCCGGGGAAGCCGAGGACGCTGCGGCGATTGCCCGAGCCCATGTGACCGAGTTCGACGACGCTGTTCGCGCCGTCATCTAGACGTCACTGCCCGAGGGTGCGTACCACCAGGTAGGTGTCCGGTACGTATAGTCCAGGGGGTGGCAACCGACGATTCGACACGTGCCCCCGAGGGTGGCGTCCAATCCGTCGACCGCGCATTTCGAGTGCTCGAGGTCGTAGCGCGACTCGGGGAGGCCGGCGTGAGCGCCATCGCCACCGAAATCGGTGTGCACAAGTCCACGGTGTCGAGGCTGCTCGCGTCGCTCGAAGAACACGACATGGTGATGCAGACGCACAATCGCGGCAAGTACCGGCTCAGCCTCGGTGTACTGCGGCTCGCCGCCGCCGTACCCGAGCGCCTGGAGATCACCGAATACGGCCACGCCGTCTGTGAACGCCTCGCAGGCAAGCTCGGCGAGACAGTGAATATCGCTGTGCTGCGGGCCAATACGGCCATACACCTGGATCAGGCCCGCGGTCCCAGTTCGGTCGGCACCCACAACTGGATCGGGGAACAGACTCCCCTGCACGCCACCGCCAGCGGCAAGGTGTTGCTCGCCGCACTGGATGCCGACACCCGCAAGACGGTCGTCGAATCGCTCGACCTCCACCGATACACCGAGCACACCCTCACCACCAAAGCCGGTCTGACGGCCGAACTCGATGCCGCGGTGTCCCTCGGGTATGCAGTGGTCGTCGAAGAGTACGAGACCGGACTCAATGCCATCGCAGCTCCGGTTCTCGACTACACCGGCAAGACGACTGCGGCACTGAGCGTCTCCGGTCCGGTGTATCGCTTCGACGAGACCAGAATGCGGGCCATCGTCCCGGACGTACTGGCTGCCACGGCCGAGATCAGCGAGAAGATGGGCTACCGCGAGTCCTTCATCCCCTCGGCCTGAGCGGCTTCCGCACACTCCACCACGTTCGTGAGCAGCATTGCCCGCGTCATCGGACCGACGCCGCCTGTCGCTCCACTGATCCGCCCCGCGATCTGCTCGACGCCGGGGTGCACGTCACCGAGAATGCCCTCGACGGTGCGGGTGATTCCTACCGACAGCACCGTTGCCCCGGCACTGATCCAATCCGGTTGCACCAGATGCGCAACGCCCGCAGCGGCGATGACCACATCGGCGGCCCGAGTGTGCGCGGCGGTGTCCACGGTTGCCTCGTGACACATCGTGACCGTCGCGTGTTCACTTCGCCGGGTGAGCATCAACCCGAGCGGACGCCCGACGGTGATCCCGCACCCGATGATGCAGAAGCGTGCGCCGATGATCGGAACATCATGGTGGCGAAGCAGTTCCAATATCCCGCGCGGTGTGCACGGCAACGGCCCGTCCATGCCGAGCACGAGCCGGCCCAGATTGGTCGGATGCAGCCCGTCGGCGTCCTTGCGTGGATCGATCAGTTCGATCACCCGATGGGTATCGATGTGCGGGGGAAGCGGCAACTGGACGATGAAGCCGGTGCACTCGGGGTCGTCGTTGAGCGCGTGCACCGCGTCTTCGATCTCCTGCTGGGTCGCGGTCGCGGGCAATCGCACCTGAATCGAATGCAGCCCCACCTCGGCACAGTCGCGATGCTTCGCTGCGACGTATGAACGACTACCCGGATCGTCGCCCACCAAGATCGTGCCGAGACCGGGCCGAATCCTCTGCTGGGCGAGCCGTTCGACGCGATGTCGCAGATCGTCCTTGACGATCGCGCTGACCGCCGTCCCGTCGATCTTGAGCGCTGTGGTCATACTGTGATTCCTCGGTTCGACAGGCCCTGCGGTTCTGATATATCAACTGTCGGCCAGGGTACGGCTGGTCGCCTCCGTCGGTCAAGAGCGGCGGTGTGGGAGGGTCGAGCCATGGAGCCCCTGCAGCCGATGCGGCCGGTCGACGTGCAGCGGGACGAGCGAGAGTCTGCACCACACTCGAAGGTGTGGGGTGCGCGCATCCTCCTTGTAGGACTTGTTCTGACGGCGGTTCTGGTCGAGGACGGACAGTCCTGGTTGGCCGTGGCAGGGGTATGCACGGCAGCGATAGGCGCGGCGCTGACTGTTGCGTCGACGCGACGAACAATGCGAGAGAACGCGGGCCGGCGAATTCCCTGGCTCGGTCGGCCGCCGATCGAACCCCGGCAAGTAGACCTACTAGAGACCTTCGGATTTCCGATGGTCGTTTTCGGTGTCGCAGTGGCCGCGAAGAGCGCATCAGTGTCGTGGTTTATCGCATTGCCGATCGTCTGCATCGGCGCTGTCGCGGTGCCCCTCGCGGGGCACGCATGGCACAACTACCGCGTCCGGAGGGATCAGCCCAAGGTCTGATGCCTGGTCAGATGCGAAGTTCGACGTACAGGCCGTGTTCGGAGGCCGTGTGAATCGGATATCGATTGTCGTACTGCGTCGGGTCGAGGTGAGCGTCCGGGTACGCACGCAAGAATGCGGTGACGAAAACGGCGATCATCGACAACGCGAACGACTTCCCCGGGCACGACCTCGGACCCTTGCCGAACGGCATCACCTTTGCCGAATCGACAACTGCACCATGCGCGTTCAGTAGCCGTGCCGGATCGAACGTGGGCCCACTCAGGGCATGAACTGCATGAATGTTCGGCATTATCAGCGTGTTTCGATGAAGCCGCACCACGCGGTCACCGACCTTCAGATCGAAATCCTCCGTGACTCGGCCGTTGAAGACCGATCCTGGCGTGTCGACCCGCAGTGCCTCCATCACGCACGCCCGCACCACCGCCGATGCGCCAGCAGATTCTGGGGCAACCGCGCCGACTTGGGTCTTCCAGATCGAATTCACTGGGGCCAGTATGTGTTTCAAGGTCGCGAGCACCGCGGTACGGGTGGTATCCACGGCGGCCACGAACGACGTCGCGGTGTCGTCACGGATGACGCCGGTGGAGAACCCGGAGTCACTGTGCAGCCGCGCGAGGTGACCCGCGACGGTCGAATCCGGTGGGTGAGCCGACATCTGCAGCATGTGCTGCTGCAGCGCGCGTGTGTTCGCACGCATCAGGCGTTGCTCGCGCGTCAACGGCAGGTGCTGCAGCCTCGGCTCGACCCTCATCGCGTAGGTGTTCGCAAACTTCCGCAACCGCAGAAAGTTCTCGTACAGCGCCTCCGCGAACGGGAGGCTGCACTCGCGTCCCTCCCGGTCGACGTACCGGACCGGCGCGAACGCTGCCTCACCCCACACAGCCTCGGCCACTGCCTCCCGGACACACACCGTGACGACCGGACGCAGATCGAGACCGATTTCACCGGAGTCGACCGGTAGATGGCGGTCCAACGCACGCACGGTGACCTCGAGCGCGTCGCTCGAACCGGTTGCCACCACGAGGTTTCTCTTGCGTTCCTTGAAATCGGCTCGCGTCGACGACGCGAAAGTGACGGCCTCGGGGCTCAGCTGTCCGAACGAATGACGTGCCGCAGTATCTCGGTCGATGTGAACGCCCGCGACCTTGGGATTGACTATCGCGTCGATCGCCCGCCGGGACAGCGCATACAACTGCACGCGACTGCCCCGCCACGTGCCGATGAAATCCGAGGTGCCGTCGCCGATGAAAAGATGGTCACGGGTCAACTTGTGTTCGATGGCCCCTGAGACCCCGAATTCGGCCGACAGCGGCAGCGCCCCACCCTCGAAGTGAATCCCCTGCCGAATGTAACTGGAGCGCTGCGCGAATACCGAGCTCACGTCATCACGGCTCCTCGACAATCACTCCTGCCGCCACTCGGCTGCTTCGGCCAGCTTAATCGCGGGTCGAGCGGCGCAAGGAGGATCGGAGAGAGTATTTCGGCGATACTGGAAACCATGATTCGCAACGTGGTTGTCGGACGCCTCCGTGCCTCGACCGATTCCGAGCAGGCCGACGCAGATGCGGCACAACTTCGGGACGGTCTCGCCGGAATCGCGGCGTTGAACCTGCCCGGCCTGCTCATGCACCACAGCGGCATCGATCTCGCACTGCGCGAGGGCGGTTGGAGCTTCGCGATCACCAACGACTGGCTCGACGCCGACAGCTACCGCGTCTACGACCTCGACGCCGAACACAATGTTCACCGTGCCCGAATCGCCGAGGTCTGTGCCCACATTGCTCGAGTGCAGTTCGAAATGTGAGCGAGCCGAGCCTCCGGATCTACATCTCCCGCTATGCGAGATCCAAGGCAAATGCTCGGTGGTCGGACACCTCTGGTTTCGCGACGATCTCGAAACTTCGCACTGCAGTCGGATCGGACACCAACAGATAGCTGGCGCTTCGAACTCGTTTCGTATAACTGGACGCTCGCGTGTCTGCTTCTCCCACCAGGTCGGTCATTCCGTGCTCGGCCAGCAGTGTGAACGTCTTGCTCGACGGCAGCAGGTTCAGGTCGCCGCAGAGCACCATGGCGTCGCTCGACGGGCGAACATGTTCGACAACCTCGACCATCTTCCGGGCCTGCTCCAGCCGAATGGGACTGTCGTTTTTGCCTGCTGGATCACGCAGACCGTGTAGTTGGATGACGGAGACGAACCTGTCGCCGACGCGATCGCGAACGGTCACCGTCAACGCGGCTCGTGGACGGTCGTCCACGTTCCACTCCGTGTGATCGACGAACCGTGAATGCACGAACCGCGCGTCGAGTCCGACGACAGGAAAGTCCTCACGCACCCAGGTCGCAATCCCGAAGTCCTGTCTCAGTTCCACGCCGTCGGCGTCGGTGACAGGTCCGGCGTCGTTGGCGACGAAATACGGCGTGTATCCGGGCAACGCGGCGGACACGTCGCCGAACAGATCGAGCCGCTGCGGCAGAGTGCGCTCACCGTCGGCGAACGTTGCCCAACCCGATCGATTCGGAGTGCGCGTGACTTCCTGAAGGCAAATGATCTCGGCATCAACGGATTTCAGCCATCCCACGAGCTCGTCGTACATGGCACCGCCCCACGCATTGATCGAGATGATCTTCACAGCACGATGATGGCAGATGTGGCGTAACTCGCGCGCTTCATTTTGGGTTGCGACGAGTGGACCCCTGACTCGACTGCCGGATGTACCGAAATGGGATAAGCCCTCGGTACGAACCCGAAACAATCTCGCCTCACAGTAATCCAGGCCGCTGTCGTCGGAACCGTCGCCGTTCCAAAGCCGACCCGGTATTCACACGCGGGGCCCGAAACAGCAGGTGACAGGTTGCCGACGCCAAGAGCTGCAAGACGAAGGCTCCTTGCCGATGCTGTGGACTTTCGCCGGCGCTGACCGACGCGGTTCCCTTCTTGACCGGAAGACCGATCCCGATCGCCTCGGGCATTCCTACGTAGAACACGTACATCTCCGGTCGAGCAGACCACCGTGTTCACGCTCGATCGGTTCCACCGCCGGGCAACGGGTATCTACTATGGAGTCGGCGCATCGTCTACCTGCGCTGACAGGTTCTCGCTGCATTCGATTGGAGACTCGGTGAAACGTAAGTCCGCTTCTCAGTCGATGTTCCGCGACGGTGCCGGAAGCCTGGCGTTGGTGGCGGGCATCGTGGCAGTCATCTGCGCATTCGTGCCGTTCGTCGGAGACTTCGTAACCATCCCGACCGGAATCGTCGCGGTGATCAGTGGCTGGATCGGTCTCGGCCGCGCGGTCGAGGGCGACGCGTCTAACGGTCGGGAGGCTGTGATCGGTGCGGCGCTCGGGGGTGTCGGATTGTTCATCGTGTTTCTGACCTTCGCGGCATCGTCCATGTGATCTCAGGACCATTCGCGGCCGACGGCGAATTCAGTTGTTGCGGAGTCCCGGGGTCATCGCGATGTCGGTTACTTGTTGGACCGTCAGCACGCGATCGGCGGATACATCGACATGGCTGCCGTCGGTCGCGTATACCTCTACGCGACTTCCTTTTTCGGATGACCTGACATCGACGACGGTGCCGTCATTCAGTGTGCGACGCTCATCGACGTACCCCGCAATACACGCCCCGACGGGTTGATCGGATGTCGACAGCGTCACGTTCACGTCGCCCACGGCCCCGCCCAGCGCGATTCGCCCATACGCAATGGCTCGGGTATCGAAGGTCAGCGGTGGGAACATCGCATCGGGCTCCACCGTGGTCCCAGCGGGCAGTGCCTTAATCAAGGCGGCGGATTTGGCCGATGCGTCGAACCCCGTGGGGACAGAATCAGGGCCGGCAATTGCGTAATTGATTCTCTGCATATCCTCGGGCAGGAGGACCTCCTCGCAGCCGGGTATCGACACGGCGGCGGGTTGGGTATCGTGCAGTAGACCGGCGACTACGACGCCGGCTGCCAAGGTGCCGACGATCACCACCACTGTCGACCACACCGACTTCGGGTCACCTCGACTTGCCATCCTGTCAGTGTCCACTGGCTGTGGCGACCCTCATCGTTCGGGACCTATGACGGATTCGCCTCGCTTCTTCACGTCATGCCCTGCGATATCCCGGCTGATTGCGTGGCAATCCACCGCAACACATATGGAACCGGAGTGGTCCGCCGTGACACGACAGTCGTCACCACCGCGCAGACACGTCCTCCTGAGATGCAGCAGTCACTTGCGACCTCTTCGTCACCGGGCACCGCTCCCACCGTTCGGCGTCGGCCAGTGCAGCGACGCCAGCCACTCCGACGACGGGTACACCGTCACTCCGCGTGCAGGGAAGAGTCGCGTCAGAAGAAACTCGTGCACGTCCTCCTCCGCGTCGGCGCACGCATCCGAGAGCACGCTCACGCGGTAGTCCAAGTCGCTCGCCGCGTACACCGTCGCCGCCACCACCGCCGAGGTCGCGACACCGCACACCACCACTTCGTCGATGGCGTTGCTTCGGAGCACGAGGTCGAGGTCGGTGGATGCGAAGCCGCTGGTTCGGCGTTTGAGCACCACGCTGTCCTGTGGTCCGGGCACCAACCTCGGATCGGTCAGCGTCGCATCCGAGGTGTCATGAAACAACTCCCCCATGCCGTGGAACTGTGCGAACAGAGCGTTGTTCGGATGGACGTCGGATCCGTTGGACCGCAACCCGGCACGCAGATGCACGATGTGCACTCCTGCGCGCCGAGCTGCGGGCACCACGGTTTCGAGGATCGGAACGACGGGTGCGGCAAACGGGAAATTCTGTGTGATCCCCGATTGGACGTCCGCGACGATCAAGGCGGTTCTCGTCACGAGTGGGTCCTTTCAGGAGGGTTCACGATCGTGCGCACAGGCTGCGCGATCACGGTTGCATGGACGGATCTTCGGCGTCGGTCCTCGACCCAAGGGCCTCGGCTCGGCGTCCGACGGTCAACAAGATCACGATACCCCCGACCATGACGGCCGCAATGGCCAACAACGCGTAGGTGTAACTGCCCGTGGCTGTTTCGATTGCGCCGGTGGCGTAGGGCCCGATGAAACCGCTCAAATTGCTGACCGAGTTGATCAATGCGATTCCGGCTGCTGCCGCAGCACCGGTCATCGACATGGCCGGGATGCGCCAGAACTGCGGCATCGCGGTGTAGATGCCGGAGATGCTCACGCACACAGCGACGATGAACAGCGGCCCGTTCTGTGCTGTTGTCGCGCCGATCAGACCGAGGACACCGAATGCCATGGGTACCGTCGTCGAGAACACCGCTGACCGCTTGCTCGCTACGCGAGACCACAAGATCATGACGACAATCGCGGCTGCCGATGGGATCGCCGCGAGCAGAACGCTCGAGACGTTCGCTGCCGAACCGATTGTGCTCAAGAGGTTCTCGATCATCGTCGGCAAGAAGAACGCCAGAGGATAGAGTCCGAACACGATTGCGAAGAAGGAAACGGCGAGTGCCCAGGTCCGCTTGTTGGTGAGAGCTTCGCGCATGCCTGTGAGTCCACCGTGTGTCGTCTGCGTGGCAGCCTCTGCTTCGAGAATCCCTTCTATGTGGTTCTTCTCGGCGTCGGTCAGCCATTTGGCATTGGCGGGTCGATCGGGAAGGAAGAGAAAGATGACGACACCGACGAGGACTGTGAGAAGTCCCTCGACGACGAACAGTGAACGCCAACCGGCGATGCCCAGCAGCGACTCGCCCCACTTCAGCAAGGCTGCAGCGATCGGTGCACCGACGATGCTGGACAAGGGAATTGCAAGGAAGAACGCAGACATTGCCCATGCCCGTTGCTTCTTGGGGAACCAGAACGTCAGAAACAGAAGAATACCCGCGGCAAGTCCTGCTTCGGCGAACCCGAGGATGACGCGCGCGATGTAGAGCTGGGTGGCGGAATGGACTGCACCGGTGAGTGCGGTGACGATTCCCCACGAGACGATGATTCGACTGATCCAGATTCGTGCGCCGAATCGGCGCAGCATCATGTTGCTCGGAACTTCGACCAGGATGTAGCCGAGGAAGAACAATCCCGCGGCGAGACCGAGCTGCGCTGATGTCATACCGAGATCCGCAGTCATCGGTTTCGCGATGTATCCCAGGTTTGCGCGGTCGATGTAACTGATGACGTAGGCGACGCCGACGAGCGGGATGATCCGGACGGCGATCTTGCGCCACAGTTGACGTTCGACCTCCTCGTCGAGGGGCGCGGGTGCAGGAGTGGTTCCGGTCATGACAGTGGCCTTCCTGAGGAAGAGGAGGTCGAGCTGAGTGGGTTCATTCGGGCGTCTCGGGTGGCGTCGACGAGGATGGTGAGCGCGTCGGCATCGATGGCGACGCCGTAGTCACGGAGGGCCCCCGCGACGGTCACCTTTCCGTCGATGACGTCGTCCAGTACGCGTTGTGGGTCACGGGAGTAGGGATTTCCGTATCCGCCGCCACCAGCGGTGACTTGTCGGTGCCTGCTGCCGGCGGAGACCGTCAGGTGAGGTTTGGCGGGGAGTAGCTGCTCGGATTCGGTACCGAAGTCGAGGACGTTCTGCGACGGGGCACCACTACCGCCGCCGTCCAGTCCGTAGGGAACACTCAACCGTCGGTCGGAACGGATCTGCACGGTCGCTCCGTCGTGCAGCACTGTCATGTCGCGGTAAGTGGACACGCCGCCGCGGAACGCGCCCGGGCCACCGGAGTCCGGCAGATACCCGTATCCGTCGATGCGGATGTGGCCGGATTGCTCGAGCTCTTCGATCGGCGTGTTCGCCAGGTTCGCCCCGAGTGGACTGATCCCGTCGTTGCCGTCGCCGGTCGGAGTTGCGCCCCACGATCCACAGAGAATGTCCCACAGGATCACCGAGCGGCCATCGGCCTCCGTGATGCCGACTGCGACCGAGTTCGGTCCACCGTCGCCGGCTGCGGGGACACGATCCGGGAAAGCAGGCGCGAGAGCCCCCAACACGGTGTCGATGACGCGGTACGCAACGAGACCTCGGGCTCCGCGCGCAGCGGGCCGTTGTCCGGACAGAATCGAGGCCTCGGGAATAACGAAGGTGAACGGGCGGTAGAAACCGCTGTTGGCCGGGATGTCCGATCCGAGAGCCCCCTGCAACGAGGCGTAGCAGGCGGATCGGGTGAACGAGGCCGTGGCGTTCAACGCTGAGGCCACCTGAGGCGATGACCCCGTGAAATCGAACGTGATGTCGGCTCCGTCGATGGTGACGGCAACTACGAACGGGATCGGGTCGGACCCCAGGCCGTCGTCGTCGATCTGATCCTCGAACGTGTAGTGGCCGTTGGGTGCTCGGTCGAGTTGGCTGCGCACCAGCGTCTCCGAATAATCGAGCAATTCGTCGACCAGCAAGTCGAACTCGTCGCGCCCGTACTTGTCGGCAAGCCCCTGCAATCCGATACCACCTGCGTGACAGGCCGCGAGCTGTGACTCCAGATCGCCCCGAAGTAGTTCCGGCTCACGTACGTTGCGCAGAATCAGATCCAGGAACGTGGCGTTCGTTGTACCGGCCGACACCAACCTGGACGGCGGAATCTGTACTCCTTCGGCGAAGATCGAGGTCGACTGCACGGCCATCGAGCCGGCGGCCCAGCCACCGACGTCGGTGTGGTTGACGACGGTGACCGCGAATCCAACCAGCGATCCGTGAGCGAATGTCGGTGCAACCGCGAAGATGTCGGGCAAGTGCATGCCACCGAGATCGGGGTCGTTGAGGATGTACACGTCACCGTCGGTGATCGAGTCGCCGAATGCGTCCATGATCGCCGCCATCGCATCCGGTATGGACCCGAGGTGAACGGGACACGTGTTGGCCTGCGCGACAATCCGGCCGCTTGCGTCGCACAGTGCCGCCGAGAAGTCCATGCTGGATGCGACGATCTGTGAGTGGGCGGTGCGCAGGATGGTGATCGCCATCTCGTCTGCCAGCCCGGAGATCGCGTTACGGAAGACCTCGAATGTCGCGGCATCGCGAAGTGTGTTGTTACTCATGCGCCGATCTCTTTCTTCCAGCTGATGACGATGTTGCCGTAGGTGTCCAGTCGCGCCGTGGCACCGGGTGGCACCAGCGTCGTCGAATCCATGTCCTCGACAACGAGAGGCCCGGGCTCGGCGGTGTTGCTCAGGTGCGCCCTTGTGACGACCGGCGTTTCGACCGGCGACCCGAAGTAGCAAGTACGCCAGCTCCGTTCTCCGGGATCGGTGACGTCCGGGAGGCCGAGCGCACGGTCGATCGTGACCGCGCTGCGGACGAACCCACGGACTCGAACGTTGACGATCTCGACGAGGGCATCCGACCCCGACCGGCCGTAGGTCTTGAGGTGCTCGGCATGGAACCTGTGACGTGCTTCGGCGAAGGCGGTATCGAGCGGACCGGCCGGCAGCGTGATTCGCAGATCGAAACGCTGTCCGTGATAACGCATATCGAAGATGCGCTCCAGCTCGACATCTCCTTCACCGAGATGAGCGCGCACAGCCGCCGACATCTCGTCGAACTTGGACTCGAGTTCTGTGAGCGACTCGAGTTCGTCGCGGTAGGGGGTGACGACCTGATGTTCACTGTCCGCGACCAACAGTCCGAGGCTACTGAACAAACCGGTGTGCACGGGGACAACGACGGTGTCGATGCCGAGCTCGCGGGCGAGGCTCGCCCCGTAGAGCGGTCCCGCACCACCGAACGCGACCATCGTTGCATCGCGAGGATCGCGGCCGCGCTCGCTGGTCACGGCTTTGACCGCCTTGGTCATACTCGAGATCGCGACGTCATACGCGCCGCGTGCAGTGGATGCGGCATCGCTGTCGATGCGCTCGGCGACGACACCGAGCACCTTCTCCGCGAGCGCGGGTTGAATCGTCACCCTTCCACCGGCAATGGAACTCGGATTGAGGTATCCGAGAACGACATTCGCGTCGGTCAACGTGGGTCGATCCCCTCCGTGGCCGTAGCACGCCGGTCCTGGGCGGGAGCCTGCGGAGCTCGGGCCGACGTGGAGCGCGCCGGCGGCGTCGACGTCGATGATGCTGCCGCCGCCCGCTCCGACCTCGGCGATGTCGATGGACGGGACCCGAACGGCATAGCCCGCACCCTTGCTCATACTGCGCGTGATGTTCATGCCGCCGCCGACCTCGTAGTCGTTGGCGACGAATGGTTCACCGTTCTCGATCAGCGATGCTTTTGCTGTGGTTCCACCCATGTCGAAAGCGACGACATTGTCGAGATCGAGCAGCTGAGCAAGTTTCTGTACGGCGATGACGCCGGCGGCGGGCCCGGACTCGATGATCTGAACGGGTCGCTCGACGACGGACGAGGCGTCGAGCAGCCCTCCCGAAGACTGCATGATGGAGAACGGTGCGTCGATACCACGCTCGAGCAGAGAGGCGGCCAGAGTGGTCACGTAGTCGTGGACAACGGGGCCGACGTAGGAGTTGACCACTGCGGTGCTGCTGCGCTCGAACTCTCCCGGTTCAGGCGAGATGTCCACCGACGCAGTGACGTACACGCCGGGAAGTAGTTCGCGCAGGCGATCCGCGACAGCGCGTTCCGGTGCGGGTGCGACGTGCGAATGCAGAAGGCAGACGGCGACAGCTTCGATTCCGTCGGAACGAAGCTGCGCTGCCAGTTCGTTCAGCTCTTCGGCATCGACCTCGCGAGTAACGTCGCCGTCGGCCTGTATGCGCTGATCCAGCTCGTATCGATGACGGCGAGGCGCGAGTGGAGTGGGTTTGCGCCACGACATGTCGTAGAGCAGCGGCCGTCGCAGTCGTCCTAGTTCGAGCACGTCGCGAAATCCTGCGGTGGTGACCAATGCTGTACGGGCACCACCCATCTCGAGAATAGCGTTGGTTGCAACCGTCGTCGCATGCAGGATGGCGTCGATGTCGGCCGACTCGATCTGGGCCGCGTCCATGGCGCGGGCAACGCCGTCGATGACGCCGGTACCGAAATCCGGCGGTGTCGACAGGACTTTCATCGGCACGATTTTCGAGTTCGGACCGAGCGCGATGACGTCGGTGAAGGTGCCTCCGATATCGGCACCGATGCGCCAGGTGGCGGCCGAGCCTCCGGGAAAGTCCTGCGATTCTGGGTGTTTCATGATTCTCCTGATCAGGTGGACACCACTGTGTTGGCGTCGCGCGCTCGGACGGATCGGCAGCCTAGGTGCCAGACATACGAGCCTCGGGGAGCGCAGTGTGTGCTGCGTCATAGCTACCTTAGACCGCATCAAAGATATCAACAAGACGTATTGATATCTTTTACCTGTATGTCACACGCTGTCGTGCGTTGTACGTTGTGTGAAACATGGTCGACCGATGAGCAGAAGATGGGTGTCATGAGATACGAGCCGGCGATATTGCATCCGAGAGACGGGCACGGTTCGATGATGGATCGCGCGTACCTCTCGCTCAAGCGAGACATCATCGAGCTGGTACGCCCACCCGGGCAGAACTTCACCGAGTCCGATGTCGCCGGCGCACTCGGGCTGAGCAAGACGCCGGTGCGTGAAGCGCTCGCGCGCCTGCACCGGGACGGCCTCGTCACACCGCTGCCGCGAGCGGGCTACGTCGTCTCGCCGATCACTCTCGGGGACGCGGCCGACCTGTGCGACATGCGCACACTCCTACAAGGCGAGGCTGCCGCACTCACCGCGGCCAGGGGACTGCCTTCGGATCGCCTGGATCGCCTGATCGAACTGAGTGTCGACGACGGGTACGGAGAGCTCGGTGGCCCGCATCTCGACATGCGTCTTCGTGAGAACTACGAGTCCGAGGCCATCGTCGCGAACGGGTGTGGAAACGAGCGTCTCACCGCGAGCATCGTCGACGTATTCGACGAAATCGAACGCATCGTGCGATTGGCCGTGCGGTTGTCGCCGTCGATGCCCCCCTCGCGCATCGACGAGCGAAAGGCGATCGTCGATGCAATTGTCGCGCGAGACCCCGAGGCGGCACGGTCGGCCATGCGACGCCGAACGCTGTCCGCACGACGTGAGATCGTCGACGCACTCACGACGAGTCACGCGGTGACGTCGACCCCGATTCTGCTACCGCAGTCGACCGACCTCGCCTGATGTGAGGAATGCACCGACTCGCTCGCCGAGCGCGGTAACCGAGCTGATATCGGCACCGTAGATCAGTCGGACGTGACCGGCCGGCGCGTGGAATCCGTCTCCCGACAGCGCGGTGATGCCGTGGTCGAGAAGCGATTCTTCGAGCTCGCAACCGGTGAGACCGGATGCCGACAGGTCTGCGAGGAGGAACACCCCCGCATCGGGGATTGCCACCGGAACTCCGGATCGAGCAAGGACGCGGACGAGTGCGTCTCGGCGCTGCTTCATCGTCGCGAACTCGACGTCGAGCCAGTCTTGCGGGCCGCTCAGCGCTGCGACTGCGGCCGCTTGGGGAACGGACCCTACGTCGATCGCGTCCCACTCGAAAGCAGAATGAATCGTATTCAGCGTCGGGGTGGCGGCGTGTACGTAACCCACCCGCCAGTTGGTGAACGCATAGTTCTTGCTCAGGCTCGTGACGGTGACGATCCGATCGGTCGAGGGTTTCGTGCTGTCGGCGAGACTACGAAGCGGAACGTAGCCGGGACCGGAGTGCACGTAACGCTCGTAGGACTCGTCGGACAGCACGTAGAGATCGTGCTGCTCGGCCATGTCGACGATGGCGCGGAGCACCTCGACAGTCGGAGTGTTGCCCGTCGGGTTGTTGGGATTGCACAGCAGGATCGCTCGCGTGTTGCTGTCTATCGCATCCCGGATCGCCGCCGGGTCCATCGCCCATCCATCCGATGAGGACGTGGCAACGTACTTCGGCTGCGCGCCGGCCGACCTGAGCATCCCGTCGAAGAAGTAGGTCGGGGTCGGCACGATCACCGAGGCACCCGGCGCGACCAGTGCCCGGAGCGCGACGCTCATCCCGTGCTGAGCACCGTGTGTGACCAGCACTTCGGATTCGGGATCGACCGTTATCGACTGCGTTGTTCGGAGGGCGTGGGCGATGGCCTCCCGAAGCGCGGGCGTACCTCTGGTCGCTCGCGCATGCGGTTGTGCAGCAGCGACGCGGGCTGCGTCCACGACATGCTGCGGCATGGGAAGCACGGGCACACCGCGAACCGGGACGAGGTCCTCGCCCTTGTCGATGCGAGTCTTCACGCGTTCAGAGAATGCGAGTGCAGGTAGTCGCATGGTCCACTCCTTGAGATATATGAAACAGACGTTGATATATTACCGACACGATACCTCGGCCATCGTTTAACAGTTCAGCCTTCCAATTGCGCGAGCGGTACCCCAAGTCACCTCATCGGCGCACGCGAACACGCGTCACCCAAGCGCTCACGGACGATGGCGTCCGCCGCTTGACCGGCCAGTATTCCCTGATCCTGTTGGCGCGCGAGAATGCTCGCGACGGTAGCGCCGATGCGTTCGACTTGCGCGACGACCTCGCGGCGGGGCTTGTTCTCGATCTCACCGGCCCCTTGGATGAGGCCACCACTGTTGGAGACGAAGTCCGGAACCCAGACGATGCCCTTGTCGTGGAGCAATTCTTCGACGACCGGTTGTGCGAGCTGGTTGTTCGCCGCTCCGCACACCACAGTTGCATCGAGAATGCGCGCGGTGGTGTCGGTGAGTGTGGCGCCCATGGCGCACGGCGCGTAGATATCGATGTTCTTGTCGATGACTGTCTCAGCAATGGCCACACCCGGGAAATCGGATGTGACACGTTGTAGAGCGGCGGAATTGACGTCCGAAGCGACTATGGTTGCCCCGACCTCGGCGAGCAGCGCGATGAGGTTGTATCCGACCTTGCCTGTCCCTTCGACACCGACTCGCCGTCCGGCCAGATCCGGAGATCCCCAGACCGATTCTGCGGCAGCAAGAATGGAGTAGAAGACCCCTCGGGCGGTGAGGGGGGCGCTGTCGCCGGATCCTCCGGCTGCGGAGGTGCGTGTAATGACGTGGTCGGTCGAGCGTCCGATGATGTCCATGTCGTCGGAGGTAGTTCCGACGTCGCCGGCGGTGATGTATCGACCGCCCAGCGTCTCGACGAATCGTCCATACGCTTCGAGTAGTGCTGGGGTCTTGACCAAGGCTGGGTCGCCGATGAGAACGGCCTTCCCCCCGCCCAGTTGCAGACCTGCAGCAGCAGCCTTGTAGGTCATGCCGCGGGAGAGGCGGAGTACATCGGTCAACGCAGCGCTCTCGTCGCGATACGGAAAGAAGCGCGTGCCTCCCAGGGCAGGGCCGAGGGCGGTCGAGTGGATCCCGATGATCGCCTTCAGTCCAGTTTTCTCGTCCCGGCAGAACACCACCTGTTCGTGCGGGGAATCATCGGCGAAGTCCGGTCGGTCGAAAACACCGGACACAGTAGGGAGAAGAGTGTGATCTACAAGATCGGTGGTCATGAATATCGCTCCTGGTTTCGGGGGTGTCATTGCTCGTGTTCGGCCGGGTGTCAGACGCAGATATCTAGTTCGACCCGAGTGAAGGGGCCTCGATGCCAAGCCTTTTCAGCGCGCCGAGGTAAACGGTGATATTGCGCATCTTGACGTCTTCGTAGCCTCGGACGACGTCAGCTGCCTGAGCGAAATCGACTGCTGCGCTGTAATTCTCAGCTGACAGTGTTGCTGTCAGCTCGCGCACGGTCTTCTCATAGTGCGCCAGTAGAATTCGTTCGATGCGACGGACTTTGGCGTATCCGAACGGATCGAACGGCGTGCCGCGTAGGAATCGGCCGCGGGCGAGGAGCTTCAGCGCTACGTGGCTCCTGGGGCCCATGCCGATCTTCGTCTTGCGGCCCAGGGCTTTCAACGCCGGCGGATGCAGCTTGTAGGTCAGGTTCCGGCCGCCGGGAACCTCGGCGGCGACCGAGGCGACGAATGCAGGGTCGGTGAGCATTCGTGCGACCTCGTATTCGTCCTTGTACGCCATCAACTTGTGCAGGACGTGCGCCACCGCGTCGGTGAACTGCGCGCCGTTGCCCACGGACCGGTCGGCATCCCAGACCAACTGAAGTGTGGACAGGTATCGGCGCGCATGACCTCTGCCTTGATACGACATCAGCTGTGCTGCACGCTGTTTCACAAGGTCCCGTGTGTCGCCCTCGATCGTCAGGCCTTCGAGCAGGTCGGCGGGAACCTCGGTGTCGCTACGCGTGGATACAGCGGTCGGTGTCACCGCGTCCGAGAAAATCTTCGGCTCGGCCACGTGAGTGCGGCCCCAGCGGAACGCAGCGACGTTCGCCGCCACGGCAACCCCGTTGATGGTGATTGCCTCTTCGATCGATTCCGCGGGAATCGGCAGACCACCGGCTTGGTATGCGGCACCGACGAGAAGGAAGTTGGCGGCCGCGGTGTTGCCGAAGAGAATGTCCGATGCGGCCAGAGCGTCGAAGGCGTAGATGTGCGCGGACCGCGACGCAAGGCGGCCGGTGAGGTCGTCGTCGGCCGGGTACTGAACCGATGGGTCGTAGACCATGTCGCCGGTGGCGGTCTTGCTCGTGGACGCGATCGTGACGGTGCGGTCGGCATTGCCGTAGCCGACGTTCTTGACGTCGGCAGCGGTCAGGAGATCGAAAGCGAGGATGCAGTCGGCCGAGGATGGGCTGATGCGGTTCGACGCTTCAGTGCGTTCGGTCGACAGCCGCAGGTGTGAGGTGACGGGGCCGGCCTTCTGACTCAAACCGGTTTGGTCCAGTCCCTCGACATGAAGACCCGCGCGCAGCGCCGCCATACCGAGTACCTGGTTGACCGTAACGATTCCGGTGCCACCGATTCCGGCAGAGAACAGGTTGTGAGTTCCGGTCAACGCAGTGCGTTTCGGTTCAGGTAGGTCCGGCGACTCAGGAACAGCCTGGCGTGCAGGCTTGGTGCCCTCGAGGATGTCGACGGTCACGAACGAGGGGCAATCGCCTTCGAGGCAGGAATAGTCGGTGTTGCACGAGCTTTGGTCGATGGTGGTCTTGCGCCCGAATTCGGTGTCGACCGGTTGCACCGACAGACAGTTGCTCTTGACGCCACAGTCGCCGCACCCTTCGCAGACGGCCTCGTTGATCACCACACGGGTGCGGCGTGGGGGAAGGTTGCCGCGCTTGCGCTTACGACGCGCTTCGGCAGCGCATTGCTGGTCGTAGATCAGCACGGTGACACCGGGTGTGTCGCGCAGAATGCGCTGAGCTTCGTCGAGGCGCTCACGTTCCCACAGTGTCGTCCCGGCAGCGAGGGAAGCGCCGCGGTGACGTTCGGGTTCGTCGGCGCAGATAATGATTTTGCGGACGCCTTCGGAGACGAGTTTGTGGGTCAGTTCCGGAACGGTGAGTCCGGCTTCGGCCTCTTGGGCTCCGGTCATGGCGACAGCGGAGTTGTAGAGGATCTTGTAGGTGATGTTCACCCCGGCAGCAATGCAGGCTTGGACTGCGAGTTGGCCGGAGTGGAAATAGGTTCCGTCGCCTACGTTCTGGAAGATGTGGTCGACATCGGTGAAAGCGGACTGACCGATCCACTGCGCGCCCTCCCCTCCCATCTGGGTCAGCCCTGTCACCTGTGAATCGGTCCGCGAGGACATCGTGACGAGGGTGTGACAGCCGATGCCGCCGCCGGCGAGAGAACCTTCGGGTACCGCGGTGGACCGGTTGTGCGGGCACCCCGAGCAGAAGTACGGCGCCCGCTTGGCGGGCAACACGGTCAGATTCAGCACGGGAGGTGGCGGTTTCGGCAGGTCGGCATACCCGGTGAGAATCCGGCGCAGCGGACGTACCAGTCGTGCGGCGGTGAGCTCCCCGTCCGACGGCACGAGGGCCTTGCGGTCCGAATCCTGTTTACCGACGACACGAGGGGCATCGGTCGATCCGTACAGTATTTCTTTGACCTGCGTTTCGACGAACGCCGTTTTGTCCTCGACGACCACAACCGCTTCCAGACCGTCGGCGAACTGCCGAATCTTTGCCTCGCCCAACGGGAAAGGCATCCCTATACGCATGACACGGATGCCGAGACCGAACAGCCGCTCGGAATCGAGCTCCAGTTCGTCGAGAGCCTGACGGACGCTGTCGTAGGCAGTTCCGACTGCCACGATGCCCAACCGCGCGCGCTTCGGATCGATATCGATGCTGTCGATATCGTTCGCTTCGTTGAACCGGCGCACCATTTCCCAGCGCGGGCCGTACATATCGGCCTCGGCGAGCAGGCTGTCAGGAGGGGAAGCGAGAATGCGCTGACGGTAACTCCACGGCCGACCCTCCCACTCGATCTCGGGTCGCTCGATGGTGAAGTCCGCAAAGTCTCGTTCCATAGTCCAGATACCGTCCGCGACATCGGCAACGAGCTTCATCGAAGACCAGCACCCCGACACTCGGGACAACTCGACGCCGAGCAGGCCGAAGGCGATCACTTCCTCGGCGTTACGCGGAAAGAAGATCGGCATTCCCAATGCGGCCAAGGACTTTTCACTCGCCGCGGGCACACTGGACGACTTCGCTGCTGGGTCGTCTCCGACGAGCACGAGCGCACCCCCCGAGGGGTGGGCACCGTACATGGTGCCGTGACGAAGCGAATCGCTCGCTCGGTCGAGGCCGGGCCCCTTCCCGTACCACACACCGACGATACCGTCATGCGTGCGTTGACCTTTCGGCAATTCCATCTGACTGCCCCACACCGACGTGGCGGCCAATTCCTCGTTCATGCCGGGCACCAGGCGTATATCGTGCTCGTTCTTCAACTCCGGGATCCCGGCCAGAAGACGATCGAGACCCGCCAGGGGGCTCCCCTGATAGCCGGACACGAACGTCGCAATACTCCTGCCGGCCCGGCGATCACGCTCGTGCTGTTCGACCAGCTGCCGCGCGATTGCCTGCACGCCTGTCATCAGAACAGGGCCGGACGTGATCCGGTAGCGATCGTCGAGGTCGACGACGCGGGGAATGGTCCGGGATTCTTCGACCTGAGTCATGAGGTGAGTCCAATCGGTGCATCTGACGCGGAAGCAGCACTGCAATTACTCGGCTAAGACTGCATCTGTACCCTCGAACGATCAACAGATTGCAGTGCAACTATTCATATCGTTCAGTCAGTAACGGCGATCACGTTTGGAGTTGGACCAAATGCTCAACATCGACCGGCTCGACATCGAGTTGCTCGGCGCCCTCTCACGCAACGCGCGGATGGGCATCATGGAACTGGCGTCCACTCTCGGAGTAGCGCGAAACACCGTCCAGGCGCGGCTGAGCCGGATGATCGAGGAACATTATCTGGCCGGGTTCCGGCCGGACATCGACTTGGCCGAGGTCGGAATCGCAGTACAGGCGTTCATGGCGTTGGAGTTGCAACAAGGCAGGCTGCAGTCTGTGGTCGATGCACTCACATCGATGCCCGAAGTACTCGAAATCCACGCCACGACAGGCCGTGAAGATTTGCTCGTTCGTGTCGCCACCACCACCCAAGCCGAGCTACAGGACCTGATCCAGAAGGTGGTATCGGTGCAGGGCGTTTCGCACTCGAGTACAACTCTCGCCTTGACCACGCCGCTGCACTACCGAATCCAACCTCTGCTCGAGCATCTCGGTCAGCAACGTGGATGGGGACGATCGACCCCCATTCCCCGATGACCCCCCTAACCACGCCCCTTCGTAGCCGCGCGCAAGCGTGCGTTCACTCAATGGACACTACGTCTGAAAGTGGCCATCCTGTGAGCACTTCAGGTGGGATCCTTTACCGAAAGCTGAACGTGTAGTTCTCTGTTCGAGATGCGGCGTGTGGTCGCACAATGAACGGGCAGGAACAGAATCATGACCCAAAAAGTGTGGAAGTCCGCCGCAGACGCGGTCGCGGACATCGGCCGTGGGGCGACCATCGCGGTCGGCGGCTTCGGGCTGTGCGGTATTCCGGACGCTCTCATCGAGGCCATCGCGAACACCGACGCCGACGAGCTGGAGGTGTTCTCCAACAACTGCGGCGTCGACGGCTACGGACTCGGAATCCTG